>NZ_CP009255.1 GCF_001280225.1 Buchnera aphidicola (Aphis glycines) | reverse complement strand
CTTGCACATACAAACAACATAAAAAATAAACTCATTTCTCAGAAAATTGTACTGCCGCAATGGAACGGTAAAATAATATTGATAGATTAAAAATATTTCATAAGACCAATGACAACATGATGAAATGAAATGCAATGTACACCTAAAAGTTATCCACAGTTTCTGTGTATAAGTTTTTTAAAGATCATGGAAAAAATGAGCCATTTCTTATCCGTTTAATTTGTAAGTATATGTTATATATGATTTTATTATTTTTTAATCACTCTAAAAAACATTTTATTAGCATGTTTATAACTTTGGGGATAAGTGATGTATATACATTTTAAAAAGTTGCCAAAGAACAATCAAATGAACGTCATTATCAAAAAAAAACTCTTTTAAATACAATGAGTTAATTGAAATAATGAATGTTTTAAGTAATAATTTAATATTTGTTAAATATTGTAATTAAAAGAAAAAAAACAATACATTTAATAATGTATATATATGTTTTATTGTTATTTCTTTTGGTTTTAAATAATGTTATTAATAACTGATATATTTAAATATATAAAGTAATTAATAATGTATTTATATTTATTATATTTATTATAATTTTAAATATTATTATACACGAACAGCGTTAAAAAACAAAAAATAGGTGTATTGCTTTAATCCCTCAAATTAGTTATTATTTATGATAAATCTATAAAGAAGAAACGTAATCTAATGAAAACAAGCCTACAAAAAATTAAAATTATTCAAACAGAGGCAAATTATCATTCGGATCCCACAACAATATTTCATCATCTTTGTGAGTCAAAACCAGCCACATTGTTATTAGAAACAGCCGAAATCAATAAAAAAAATGCTTTGGAAAGCATTATGATTATCGATAGCGCTATGCGTTTTACATGTGAAAAAAATTCAGTTACGTTAACCCCTCTATCTAAAAACGGCATGGACATTTTATCGATTTTGAAAACATCTCTTCCTCGCAATATAGTCATACAGGAAATCAATAACAACATGATTCTTAATTTTCCTGATATTCCTAAAAATCTCAATGAAGATGAAAGATTGTTTTCATTATCAGTTTTCGATGCGTTTAGACTGATAATCAATCTTTTTCATAATGCAAATAACACACCTAAAGCAATGTTTTTCGGCGGACTGTTTTCTTATGATCTCATATCCATATTTGAAACCCTTCCACATTTAATAGACAATCAAAAATGTTCAAATTTTTGTTTTTATTTAGCTGAAACCTTGCTTGTGTGGGATCATCAACAAAAAACCTGCTTAATTCAAAGTAGTATTTTTTCTCCCAACACTCATGAACACAAAAGAATTCAAGACAGGACAGCAGCAATACACAATCAGTTAAATGCACCACTCAAACAAATCAATCGAATTAACATGCATAATATCGCTGTCACCTCCAATATAGATGACAACAAATATCGCTCTATCATCACAGAGTTAAAAGCATTTATCAAAAAAGGTGAAATTTTTCAAGTAGTACCATCTCGAAAATTTTATGTGCCTTGTCCTGATGCATTATCTGCTTATCAACAACTGAAAATCAGTAACCCCAGTCCTTATATGTTTTTTATGCAAGATAAAAATTTTATATTATTCGGAGCTTCACCCGAAAGTTCATTAAAATATGACGAAAAAACAAAACAAGTCGAACTGTATCCCATTGCAGGCACTAGATCTCGAGGATTCGATGAAAATGGTAAAATAGATTTAGATTTAGACAGCAGAATTGAATTAGAAATGAGAACCAATCACAAAGAATTAGCAGAACATTTAATGTTGGTCGATCTGGCTCGAAATGATCTCGCTCGCATTTGCGAACCCGGCTCCAGATATGTCTCTGATTTAGTCAGAGTCGATAAATATTCCCATGTGATGCATCTCGTATCAAAAGTCGTGGGTAAGTTAAAAACAGGTCTTGACGCATTACATGCATATGCTGCTTGTATGAACATGGGGACATTAACGGGCGCTCCGAAAATCCGCGCTATGCAACTGATAGCGACATATGAAAAGGAAACCCGAGGAAGCTATGGTGGAGCTATAGGTTATTTTACAGATTTAGGCAATTTAGACACGTGCATCGCAATACGTTCAGCATATGTCGCAAATCAAATCGCTACAATTCAAGCAGGTGCTGGTGTAGTTTTTAATTCCATCGCTGAAGCTGAAGTACAAGAGAGTTTCAATAAGGCAAAAGCAGTAATCAATGCCATCAAAATAGCACATATCATCAAATGCAATTAGGATGTCTTTAAAAATGGCAAATATTTTACTTTTAGATAATGTGGATTCCTTCACGTATAATCTTGTCGAACAACTGCGAAAAAAACATCATTGTGTATTAATTTATAGAAACACGGTTGAGTTAACAATCATATTGAATTCAATAAAAAAAATGGTCAATCCGATCTTAATGTTATCGCCGGGACCGAGTACACCCCAACATGCAGGTTGCATGTTAAGTCTAATTGCTCAGGTGAAGGGAAAGATACCTATTGTCGGTATCTGTTTAGGCCATCAGGCGATCGTAGAAGCTTATGGCGGCATGATTGGATATGCAGGTGAAATATTCCATGGAAAAGCCTCATTGATTAACCACGATGGTTTAGAGATGTTCGAAGGCCTTCCTCAACCACTACCAGTCGCTCGATACCATTCACTGATCTGCAATAAAATTCCTAAAAATTTTATTATTAATTCATATTTTAATAATATGATCATGTCGGTTCGAAATAATTTGGACTATGTATGTGGATTTCAATTTCATCCCGAGTCTATTTTAACTGTTTCCGGCGCACTAATTTTAGAACAAATCATCAAGTGGGGAGAGATGAAATATCAATGCTGTCCGAATCAAACAATACCAATATAAGATGCATAAAAAATTGCATGTTTTTCAAAATTAGATCATCCCTTCATTATTCAGTGTTTTATTGCGCTACGATAAAACATTGAACAACATGAAAATACTGCACTGAATGAAATTGTATGCATCAATCAAGCACACCAGCAGAGTGAATAAAC
>NZ_CP009254.1 GCF_001280225.1 Buchnera aphidicola (Aphis glycines) | reverse complement strand
GTCTCCCTTGCTTATGAAATTCTTATTGTGTAAATTTATTTTTTAATATTTGTTTTTCAAAAAATGAGAAAAATTATGAATTCACAAGTTATTATTTTTGATACTACATTACGTGATGGGGAACAAGCGTTACAAGCAAGTTTAAGTGTAAAACAGAAATTACAAATTGCACTATCTTTGGAAAATACAGGTATAGATATTATTGAAGTTGGTTTTCCTGTATCCTCTCCAGGGGATTTTAAATCTATACAAGAAATATCGAAACAAATTAAAAATAGTAAAATATGTAGTTTAGCTCGTTGTGTTGATAAAGATATTGATATTGCAGCAGAAGCAATGTCTAAATCAGATATTTTTCGTATACACATTTTCTTAGCAACTTCAATATTACATATGGAATCAAAATTAAATAAAAATTTTAATGAAATTATAGATATGGCAGTTTCTTCTGTTAAAAGAGCGTTACGTTATACAGATGATGTTGAGTTTTCTTGTGAAGATGCTAGTAGAACTACAATAGATAACTTATGTAAAATTGTTGAAAAATTAATAGATGCTGGTGCAAAAACAATTAATATACCAGATACAGTAGGATATACAGTTCCTAACGAAATATCTTTAATTATTAAAAAATTATTTCAACGCGTACCCAATATTGATAAATCTATTATTTCAGTGCATTGTCATAATGATTTAGGCATGGCGGTAGGAAATTCAATATCTGCTATAGAAGCAGGTGCTAGACAAATAGAGGGAACCATCAATGGTATTGGAGAGAGAGCTGGAAATACAGCATTAGAAGAAGTGATTATGGCAATTAAAGTGAGACAAGACATTTTAAAAGTATCCACTAAAATTAAACATAAAGAGATATATCGTACTAGTAAAATAATTAGTCAAATTTGTAATATGCCTATCCCCCCTAATAAAGCAATAGTTGGAAGTAATGCATTTGCGCATTCTTCTGGAATTCATCAAGATGGTGTGCTAAAAAATAGAAAAAATTACGAAATTATGGAGCCCAGTAGTATAGGTTTAAAGGAAGTTAAATTAAATTTAACATCTAGGTCAGGAAGAGCTGCTGTTAAACATCATATGACAGAAATGGGTTATAAAGAAACAGATTATAATATAAATGAATTATATACACAATTTCTCAAATTAGCAGATAAAAAGGGACAAGTTTTTGATTACGATTTAGAAGCATTAGCATTTTTTAATACACAACAAGATGAATTAGAATATTTTTCATTGTCTTTTTTTAGTGTTCAATCTATTTCTAATGGTTTATCTACTGCTTCAGTTAAATTATTATGCGGAAAAAATACATTTACAGAATCTGCTACAACACCCAATGGACCAGTTGATGCAATTTATCAAGCTTTAAATAGAATTACACATTTTCCCATAATTTTACAAAAATATCAGTTAACAGCCAAGGGGAAGGGTAAAGATGCATTAGGTCAAGTTAATATCTTAGTTGAATATAAAAAAAGAAAATTTCATGGTGTAGGTTTAGCTACTGACATTATAGAATCTTCAGCTCAGGCTATGGTGAATGTTTTAAATACTATATGGAAAGTTAATCAAGTCAATAAAAAACTAAAAATTTTAAAAAACAAATAATTGAATTTACTTGTTTTATTTAATTTATAAACTGGAGAAATATTTAATATGAAAAAAAAATTTCGCATCGCAATTTTACCAGGTGATGGTATAGGTCCTGAGATTATGCAAGAAGCTTACAAAATTTTAAATGTATTAAAAAAGTATTTTTCTTTATCTTTGATCACAGATGAATTTGATGTTGGTGGTATAGCTATTGATAAACACGGAGTAGCTTTACCTTCACAAACAATATCAGGATGTGAAAATTCTGATGCAATTTTATTTGGTGCAGTTGGAGGTAGTAAATGGAATTTTTTACCATCTGCATTACAACCTGAAAGAGCAGCTTTATTACCTTTGAGAAAACATTTTAATCTATTTTCTAATTTAAGACCAGCTAAATTATATTCAGAATTGAAAGATTTATCTCCTCTTCGTCATGAAATTGTAAATACTGGTTTTGATATATTGTGTGTTAGGGAATTGATTGGTGGTATTTATTTTGGAAAAGAAAAAGGAAGATTAGTTGATATTAAAAATAATACATACGCTTTTGATACAGAAATTTATTATGATTTTGAAATTCGACGAATTGCTAATTTGGCTTTTCAAATTGCTCGTTCAAGAAAGAAAAAAGTTTGCTCAATTGATAAAGCTAATGTCCTTGAAAGTTCCTTTTTTTGGAGAGAAATAGTAGACGAAGTTTCTAAAAACTATCCTGATATTGAATTATCTCATTTATACATTGATAATGCTTCTATGCAACTTATTAAAAATCCAAATCAGTTCGATGTTCTGCTTTGTTCGAATCTTTTTGGAGATATTCTATCTGATGAATGTGCGATGATTACTGGTTCAATTGGTATGCTTCCGTCTGCTAGTTTAAATGAAAAAAATTTCGGTTTATATGAACCAGCGGGGGGGTCTGCTCCTGATATTCAGGGTCTCAACATTGCTAATCCGATAGCTCAAATACTTTCTGTTTCCATGTTAGTAAGATATAGTATGCATTTACCTGAAATAGCAAATAAAATTGATTTATCTGTTCATCGTGCTTTATTAGAAGGATATAGAACAATAGATATATCAAATGGTACAAATTATATTAAAACTACTGAGATGGGTGATGTTATTACTAAATTTTTGATAGATGGAAGATGAAAATGAAAAAAACTTTATATGAAAAAATATATAATTCTCATATTGTACATCAAGAAGAAGAGAATATATCTCTTTTGTATATAGATTTACATTTATTGCATGAAGTTACGTCTCCTCAAGCTTTTGATGCATTACGTGAAAAAAATCGATTTGTTCGTCAGCCTAAAAAAACATTTGCTACAATGGACCATAATGTTTCAACAATAAGTAAAGATATTAATGCTTCTGGACCTATGGCCAAAATACAAATGGATAAATTAGTTAAAAATTGTAATGAATTTAACATATCATTATATGATTTAAATCACCTAAGTCAAGGAATCGTACATGTGATAGGTCCTGAAAACGGAATGACTTTACCCGGCACCACAATAGTATGCGGCGATTCTCATACATCAACTCATGGAGCATTTGGTGCATTAGCTTTTGGAATCGGGACTTCAGAAGTTGAACATGTTCTTGCCACACAAACATTAAAACAAAAACGTTTTAAAAATATGAAGATTGAAATAATTGGAAAAGCTAGCAATTTTATTACATCAAAAGATATCATTTTGTTTATTATTGGGCAAATAGGAACTTCTGGTGGTTCTGGTTATGTAATTGAATTTTGTGGGAATGTAATTAAAAATATGTCTATGGAAGCGCGTATGACAATTTGTAATATGGCTGTTGAAATGGGTGCTAAATCTGCATTAATTGCTCCTGACGAAGTAACATATTTATATTTAAAAGGAAAATTATATTCACCTTATAGTGCATCTTGGCAAGATGCAGTGAATTATTGGAAAACATTAAAAACAGATGAAGGTGCTATTTTTGACAAAGAATTAGTTTTTGATATTACTGATTTATCTCCTCAAATCACTTGGGGGACAAGCCCAGATCAAGTTTTATCAATAAATCAACCAATACCAGATTATAAATCTTTTGATGATCCTATCAAAAAAAATTTAACTATATCTGCATGTAATTATATGAATTTAAAACCAGGGATGTTTTTAACAGATATTAAAATTGATAAAGTTTTTATTGGGTCTTGTACAAATTCTCGTATAGAAGATTTAAGAGCAGCGGCTAAGATATTAAAAAACAAAAAAATCGCAGATCATATAAAAGCTATTGTTGTTCCCGGATCAGGATTAGTTAAAAGTGAATCTGAAAAAGAAGGTTTAGACAGAATTTTTATTAATGCAGGGTTTGAATGGAGGCTACCTGGATGTTCAATGTGTCTAGGTATGAATGATGATAAATTGAATAATGGTGAACGTTGTGCTTCTACTAGTAATAGAAATTTTGAAGGACGTCAAGGGAGAGGGGGGAGAACACATTTAGTAAGTCCTATAATGGCAGCGGCAGCGGCTATACATGGAAAATTTTTCGATATAAGAAATTTAAAATAATGAGATTAATTTAAAATGTTTAAATCTACTAAATATGAAGGTACTGTTGTGCCTTTAAATATATCTAATATAGATACAGATGTAATCATTCCTAAGCAATTTTTACAAAAAGTAAATAAAATTGGTTTTGGTCAATATTTATTTCATGACTGGAGATATCTTGATAAAAATCAATCTAATGTTAATCCTGATTTTATTTTAAATAAAAAAATTTATGAAAATGCTAGTATTTTATTAACACAAGATAATTTTGGTTGTGGGTCATCAAGAGAACATGCTGTTTGGGCGTTGTTAGATTACGGTTTTAAAGTGATAATTGCTCCCAGTTTTTCTGATATTTTTTATAATAATAGTTTTAACAATAAACTTTTATTAATTATTCTTAAAAAAATAGAAGTTAATTATTTATTTGATTTATTTAATAAAAGTCAAAATATTATATTAAGTATTGATTTGTTAGCAAATAAAATAAATTATAAACATAAAAGTTTTTTGTTTAATTTAAACAGTTCTCAACGTTTTTATTTATTAAACAATTTAGATAATATAGATTTGACTATGAAACTTCATGATAAGATTAAATTTTATGAAAATAAAATACCTTCTTTTTACTTAAAAAGAAAAATATTTAATTCTTAAAAATTTTAAATAGCGAATTTAAAAAATTTCGCTATTTTTTTTCATGTTATATATTATTTTTTTTTATGTTTAAAAAAATGTTATTTTGCATTTATTGCTTAGAAAGCATTTATTAAAAAAAATAATATGCATTTATGGTATTTAAAAAAAAAAAATATTAATTTTTTTAATATAAGAAATATATAAAATAAGTTTTTTTGAAATATTTTAGAAAAATTGAGTAAATGTAATGATTTATTATGGATGGAATATAGATTTACATATTAAATGTAATAGATAAGTTATTTAATTTTATCAGAATATGTATTGTTTGCTATTTTTCGTAAATAATAATAGCTAATATTGACTTGTTTTTTTAAACCACTAGGGCCCATTTTTGTTAATTCACTAATAGAATATTTTCCTACTAAAGCGCGTAGAATTCTTTGTCTTGCTTCTTTTTCATCTAAAGCTATTAAACGTTGTGCATTTTTTTTCTTTTTATAAAAAGTATGTTTAGATATTCTATATTTAAAAATATTTTTTATATGTGTTTCTTTTGATTTTGTTTTTGCTTCAGAAATTGTAATAGGTTTTAATCCCTTAGTGATAAGATTTTTATTAATCCATCCTAATTGTTGTTTTTTAGCATTAACTAATTGTTTTTCAGAAACATCAAAAAGCATAAAAAAAAGTGGTGTAAGTGTTATCATTTTGGGCATATAATTACCTAATACTTTATCCCATATTTTTTTGCAAGTAACAAAACCCATGGGTTCCATAAAATGTGTTATTAACCTAGAAGCTCGCGTAATTGATTTGTTACCTGCTTTTGATATTGTAGATAACCCACATTCATCAGATAACTGTTCTACTGATGCTTGTACTAATTCTGATGAAATGTTAAAATGATATAGCATAGCTAAAACCATAGCTCGCATAGCACAGGCTCGATGCTCGTTTAATCTTCTTATTCGTTTTATTGGAATGCCTGTTCTAATGTTTCTAAGTTGAATAATATAGTTTAACTCGCATCTTGCTACATCTATTTCTGATGCTTTTTTCATAGCAAAACAAATAAATGATGGACGACGTTTATCATTTTTTGGGGGTGTAAAAAATGGATTTTTATTGTTTATATAATTTTTTCTAAATGACATAATATAATTTTTTTAAAAAGTGTTGTAAAATGTTGTGTTGTTAAATGATGTAATTTTTAAAATTATGCCTGTTTTTGACGATATATATTTAACATAAATTAAAAACTTTTTCAATATAATTTTAAAAAATTTCTATATAATTAAAAAAACAAAAGTTTTTCTTGATTATATAGAAATTTTTTTCAATATAATATGTATATATTAAATATACTTTTTACATAAGTTTTTAGGAATAAAAATGGAAAAATTTATTGAAAAATCGATATATGCTTCTCGTTGGTTAATGTTTCCTGTATATGTCGGTTTATCCTTTGGATTTATTTTATTAACGTTAAAGTTTTTTCAACAAATAGTTTTTATTTTACCAGATATTTTAGCGATGTCAGAGTCTGGTTTAGTTCTAGTAGTATTATCTTTAATTGATATTGCATTAGTAGGGGGGCTTTTAGTTATGGTAATGTTTTCAGGGTATGAAAATTTCATCTCTAAAATGGACATCGAAGATAATCAAAAAAGATTAGGTTGGATGGGTACTATGGATGTTAATTCAATTAAAAATAAAGTTGCTTCATCAATAGTTGCAATATCATCTGTACATTTATTGCGTCTTTTTATGGAAGCAGAAAGAATTTTAGATAATAAAATTATGTTGTGTGTAGTTATTCATTTAACATTTGTTTTATCAGCTTTTGGAATGGCATATATTGATAAAATGAGCAAAAAAATAAAACATTAAATTAAAATTTTTTAGTCGCTTATTTAAAGTTATTTGAAAGCATTTTAAATTTATGTTATAAGTTTATAATTGTATTTTAGTTATAAATAAATTATCTAACTAATCATTTTATTTGAATATGTTTTTTAAAAAATATATTTTATGTTTAAGTGTATTAATTTAGTGTCTAGAAAAAATTATATATGTAATTTAAAACCGGTATTTAATCCTCCTAAAAATGAGAAAAAAAGATCTAATTTTATTAAATATGCAATGCGAAAGGCATCAGGAATGGATGTTGCGAGAAATATATTAAATTATACTTTACTAGCAATAAACCCCAAAACTGGTAATATTTTTCCTCGATTTAGAAGATTAAACGAACATCGAGCCTGTGCTATGCGAGCTATGGTTTTAGCTATGTTGTATCATTACAATATAGAATCTCATGTAGTAGAAGCTTCAATTGAAAAATTGTCAGATCAATGCGGTTTATCTACAATATCAAAAGCGGGTAATAAATCAATTACACGTGCTTCTAGATTAATCAGTCATTTTTTAGAACCCATGGGGTTTATAAAATGTAAAAAAGAAAAAACTAGATTTCATAGCAACTATATACCAAAAAAAATATTTTTAACTCCAATTTTTTTTATGTTATTACATGTTTCTAAATCCAAAATAAATGAATATTTATTTGAATATAAAAAAAATTCTAAAGTTTTAAAAATTATCGAAAAAAAAATATTTATTTCATTTTCAGATATAAAAGTTATTCTCAAATTAGATGAAAAATCTGCTAAAAATAAAATTCTAAATGCTTTAATTAATTTTTATACAGCAAGTGAATTAACACAAATTGGTCCTCAAGGTCTCAAAAAAAAAATAAATATTGAATATAATAACATACGTGATTTATATACAAATATTAAAAAATAAATTTACACAATAAGAATTTCATAAGCAAGGGAGAC